>NZ_JACVWA010000028.1:0-37250 GCF_020658275.1 Clostridioides sp. ES-S-0190-01
TAAGCTTCTCTAGTTGCTATTCCCATTCCTATAGACCTCCTTCTAAATCTTTCAATGCTTGTTCTGCTTGTTCTGCATTTGGAGCTGTTCCATGCCATGCAGCATTATTTTCCATAAATGAAACACCTTTACCTTTTACAGTCTTAGCTATTATTACTGTTGGTTTTCCTGTAACTTTTTTAGCTTCATCTATTGCATTTCCTATTTCATCAAAACAATGTCCATTTATTAGTATTACATTCCATCCAAAAGATTTAAATTTGCCATCTACTGGACTAACATTCATTACTTCTTCATTAGAACCATCTATTTGCAATCCATTTAAGTCAACAAATGCAATTAAATTATCTAATTTATAATGTGATGCTGTCATTGCAGCTTCCCATATTTGTCCTTCTTGAATCTCGCCATCTCCTAAAATAGTGTATACTTTATAGCTTTTATTATCTAATTTACCAGCTAATGCCATACCATTTGCAGCAGATAAACCTTGTCCAAGAGAACCAGTAGACATATCTACTCCTGCTACCTTTTTCATGTCTGGATGTCCTTGTAACTTAGAAGTAAATTTTCTTAAACTTATTAAATCCTTTTTTTCAAAATAACCTCTTTCTGCCAAAGTTGCATATAATGCTGGTGCAGAATGCCCTTTTGATAATACAAATCTATCTCTATCTTCATCATTAAATTTTATAGGGTCTATATTCATTTTTTCAAAATACAATACAGTTAATATATCTACTATTGACAGCGAACCTCCTGGGTGTCCAGACTTAGCTTCTGTTATACTTTTTATAATACTTATTCTTATGTTTTTAGCTATTTGTTTTAGTTTTTTATTCATTTTTATACCTCTTAAATTTTTATATTTCTACTAGGATTTTATTAAAATTTATTTCTCTGTTTGCCATTTTACGCAGAAATTCTCCTACCTCATTAAGACCTATTTTATGTGAAATCATTGGTGTAAAAATAATATCTCCTTTTCCCATAAAATCTAATGTTGCGGTCCATGCTCTTCCAGGATAAGGACTTGTATATGAATTCCAAGAACCTTTCAAAGTAAGTTCTCCACGTAATATGCTCTCCGTAGCTTTTGCACTAAGTGGTAATTCTGTATGCGAAATACCTACAAATACTATAGTTCCTCTTTTTTTTGCTATAAGTAGAGATTGCTCTTGAGTAAACCTACTACCAGCAGTCTCTATGACAATATCAGCACCACCATTAGTTATTTTTTTTATTTCTTCAATTGCATCTACTTCTTTTGAATTTACTGTATAGTTCGCTCCTAGACCTTTAGAAAGTTCTAGCTTTTCATTGAAAATATCAACAGCTATAATTTTAGATGCTCCAAAAACCTTTGCCCATTGTAAAGCAAACTGACCTATTGGACCACACCCTAGTACAACTACACTATCTCCTACCTTAATATCTGCTTTTGCAATCCCATGATATGCTATAGTTGCTGGTTCAATTCCAGCAGCAGTTTCATAATCTAATGTATCTGGTAATTTTAAAACATGCTCTTCAGGAACTTTCACATACTCTGCTAAAGCTCCATTTACTCTTGTCCCAATTATATTGTAGTCATTACATAATCCGAAATTCCCCTCTTTACAATAACCACATTCTCCACAAGGAACTAATGGGGCAACAGCTACTCTATCTCCTACTTTAATACTCTTTACTTTTGACCCTACTTTAGCAACTTCACCAGAAAACTCATGTCCTAAGATTAATGGATATGCTGTACCTCCACTCAATCCACTAACCATAGACCTAGGTAAATCCGAGCCACATATTCCAACATATTTAACATTTACAAGTACTTCTCCATCTGTTATTTCTGGTATATCAACCATTTCATATCTAACATCACCTATATCGTATAGTACTGATGCTCTCATCTTATTTGCCATATAAACCTCTCCCTTCATGCTATACACTTATATATAGCAATATTTATGCCATACAAAAAACAAATAATTCATATCTACAAATACCTTACATACAAAGCATTTTGACAGTGTATAATACATTTTATAAAATCAAATTACATTATTGTATAAATATAAAAAAATATGTTTTAAATAACAAAATAAAATTCATAAAATTAATAGTTGAGCACAATAAAACAGAATCCTAATATTTATCAAAATAAAAAGAAATCTACATTTCATTTATAGATTTTCAGATAATCTCTGATACTCCTATAAAATCAATTATAGATTTCTTGATTCATTGTATTCTTATATTTAATAAACTTAAGCTATGCTACTACAGGTTCTTCTGCAACATTTTTAAGTGCTTGTTTTTCTAAATATTCAAGTATACTTGTTTTATTCTTTCTAAATAATGCCCATAAGACAAAATAAATTACAACTGCTAATCCTATATAAATTGGATTTGCACTTAAGAATGCAAAGAACACTAATCCCATCAAAGGTTTTCCTAGTATATTGAAACTTGTTATAAGCATAGCTCCAGCTGGTATAGCAACACCTACACTTGTAGCCATATCTGTAAATAATGGAGCTGTAGATGTACATATATATAATCCTAATCCAAACCATATTATACCTGAAACTATTACTTTTGGTATATTACCATTATGTACTGCAACTAAACCTTGTACCATATATGGAATTGCAAGTAAGTCTACAACTGGTAATACCTGATTCCCTGGAAGTATCATAGCTACTACAAGCATTATTGGAATTAAGATAAGACCTGATATTAAAGTTGCAGGTTCACCATATCCCACAGCATCATTTACTGCTATATACCACTCGCGATTTCCAGCTTTTTGCATAATCTTTCTAGCAGCTTCTGTTATAGGTGCAAATGCTTGAGCAAACATACTTGCTACTTTTGGGAATATTGCCATAACAGCACTTGTAGATATACCAACTTTCATTATTTCTCCCCAAGCTTCCATAGTAGTTATTCTAGTCATATTACCTAGTATACCAATAAACATACCCAAGAAAAGACCTAGAGTAATCGGCTCACCTAAAAATCCTAATTTCTTTTCTAATTCTTTAGGGTTTAACTTTATTTTATTTAGTCCAAGTTTGTTATATATAGGGTCTGCAAATACTGCAAAGACAGAAGCTTCAACATTGTGCATAGCTATTATTGTACAATTAGGATATCTATAATAACTAGACCATCTCTTTGCAACTAATTCTGATATTAATAAACTGTATAAGTTTAACAAGACCATACACCCTATACCTAAAGGGAAATTGCCTGTCACTCCTATTACCATTGCTCCCCAAACCATATAAGAATAATTATTCCATAAATCTGATGGTTGGAATACATCTGTCCACTTTACTAAAAATAAAATAGTTTGCAATAATATTCCAAGACCTAAGTATATCATACCTGCACTTGTTGAAAATGCAACTAATGATGTAGCTTGCCAACCAACATCAAACACAGGTAAATTTACTCCTGTACTATCTACCATTCTATTAATTACTGGTGTTATTATTGGTGTAAATGAATTTAATATTAACGTAAAACCTTGCAAAGCAACACCTGCATATACAGCTGAAAGAAACGATTTCTTAGTAGTCACTTTAAATATTTTTGCTATTATGAATATTATAATTGGAACTATAATTGCAGAACCAAATGTATCGATTATAGATTTCATAAATGTTAACATCTTTTACCCTCCTATTTCTAAACATTTATCAAATTAATTAAATATGTCTAAATAAATATCTTTTTGTTGTCATTTTTATTCTAATAAATTCTTAAATGATGCCACTTTAATTAAATTTATTTTGATAGTAGTTATTTGAATAATAGTTTATTATAGTATCTAAATTATTAATTTAAATACTATAAACACTATTTATTTAAACTATCAATAACCTTTAAAACTTCTTCAAAGAATGCATCTTCTCCTATACCAGTAAGACAAGCAAATGCATTTATAGTTGGTATTCCGTAATCACCTGATTGAAGTGGGCTTGTAAATGTTATAAAATCAAATCTTCCTGATTGTGCCAAATTTAATGCTTCTGTTGGTCTAGCCTCTGTTGTTGTAATAGATATACCCTTATCTCCTAATACTTCTTTTAATTTACCTGCCACCATTGATGATGTAACTGTTCCTGAACCACATACTGATAATACATTAAATTGTTTCATAATAATTTCCTCCTAATATTATATTTAAGTTTTATTTTATATAAATTAAATTGCTCAAAAGTTAATACTGCTTTTAAGTTTCTAATTTTCTATTATTTACTTCTAAAACATCTTTTCATTATATTTCTATAAAATTTAATAATTCAGCTACTTCTTCTTTTGTTGATGCATTTTTTATATCTCTCAACAGCTTTATATTCTGAAAAACTGACATTAAATCTTTTAATAATTTTACTTGAGAGTCTGGATTCTTTACTGCTAGTAAAAATACAAGCTCCACATCTAATTTATCTGTTGGGTCTATCATTGAATTAAATTTCACTGAATTTTTCAATATTCCTACAGCTACATTAGATTCATTTACATGTTGTGAGTCTGTATGTGGAATCGCAACACACATTTCTCCAATATTAAGCCCTGTAGGTAATGTTTTTTCTCTTTTCAAAACGGCATTTATATATGTATTTTTTACATATTTTTTTTGATACATTTTATTTCCTAATTCTCTGATAATACTTTCATAATCATTAGCTTCTAAGTCTAATGATATTAAATCTACATTCATTACTCTAACTCCTCTCAAATTGTTGCTATATCTATATATTTTTAAATTTATCAAATATAATCTTCTTAAAATCTTCTTTATCAAAACACTGTTTAGCACTATTCATAAACTTTTCATCTTTTAAAATTTCAAGAACATTCTTAACAATATCTTTATCATTAGTCTTAAAAACTGGCATAAATACAAAATTCACATTGCCTACACCCCAGTCAATAGGGTTTTTTAATTTAATAAAAACAAATCTTGTACTATTTACTGTAGAAGAATCTCCATGAGGTACACCTGTAGCCCCTTTAGAATAGGTTGGAAGCATTTCTTCTCTATGTAGAACTGAATCCAAATAATCTTTTTCCACATATCCTTTATTGATAAGAATTGAACATACATATTCTAGTAAATCCTTTTTAAAATATATATCTGGCTCAAATATTACTAAATCCTCATCAAGCATTCTTCCATATCCTTTAATTTGACTATCATCTTGCTTTTTTGAAAGATAGATATCTAGGTTTTTAAAAACATCTTTATTATATGGAATAAAATTTATGCCTGGTATTTTGGGATTTATTGTACCAACAATGGCTAATATATTATTTTTTTCTCTTAATTTTTCAATTTTATAGGGAAGATTCTCATCCAAAGCACTCATTTGATAACATTTAGTATTGTTGTACTTTTCTTCTAATGTTTTGCTTATGTACTTAGCGGTTCCCTCTCCAGTAAGACATAGGGCTACAATTGCATTGGTTTTATCTATATGCTTTTCCAGTTCATAATTATATCCCATCCTATCTTTTACAAGAGAAAAAAACATTTCATCAAGTTCTTCATCTCCCATAGAAACTTTCCTAGCTGCTTCTAATGCCATTAAAAGATCTACTCTATCAATAGTTTTAGTATTTATGTTAGTTCTCTTATTTACTATTTGTCCTATATTTGTAAGTGACCCAATATCAACTAGAAATAATATTCCTTTCCCTTGGTCTATTATTTTTGACAACTCCACCGCCTTGTTATATATATTCATTGGTTTTTCATCTAAAGGCATGTCTATGGCCACAGGAAATTTTACTCCCAAAAGCTCTTTAACAACATTTACAGTTTCTGTAGCTATACGACCATGAGAGATTATTATCAATCCAACTTTATCTTTTTTTACTTCATTCTTTAAGGCTGATTTTATATAAAGTGTTATAAATCCAATCTCATCTTCTGGAATCTTAATTTCATTTGTATCTTCAATTTTTATTGCAAAGCGTTTTGCTATTTCATATTCTTTTGAAAAATCTATTTTTATTTTTTCTAAGTTTACATTTATTATCTTTTGATTTAGTTTAATCCTTTTTATTGCTTCTTCTAAATGTATTGCTAGATATTTAAATGCATTTTTATTTACTTCTAAATTAGTATTTTTTTCAATTATATTATTCATTAGCTCTTTTACCAGTTTTACTAGACTATCACTTACAAAGCTATTTAAATCACTCATTGAGAAGATTTCTTCATCGTTTTCTAGATTAAACTTTATGTCAGCAAATCTATTTAAAACAAAAGTCCATAAAATGTTTTCTATGTCAATATCTTCAATATCTAGAGACTTTAAATCATAATATTTCTTTTCAATTGTTTTATATATATCCTCTGGTAATATGTACTCATCATTCACAATATTTTCTTTTATTGAGGATTCCTCTACATTAAATGGTATAAATATAGCATTTTTTAAATACTTTCTTATTTCTGTGTATTCAACCTCTTGAAAAGCAGCATCTTTGAAAGAATCCTTAAGCTTTAAAACTTCATTTATATCTACTACTACTATTGATTCACAATCTTCATCTTTAGAATTTATAAACTTCATAAAAGCTCTTGCACAAAGAACCTGAATCATATTTTGTAATTGCCCTATATTTCCACTAAATTTTTTTAATGCAAGTATTTCAATCACATTTTTATCTACAAATATTTTTGCATTTATTCTGTTACACTCTTGTTGAAAGATATTGTATATAAGGTCTATTTTTTCTTTTAACAGTCTATCATGTAATGATGGTAATGTTATTAGCATTGGTATTCTTCTTCTAAATGTCAACAATAAATTAGTCTCTACGTTTTCAGTAGTTGCTCCAATCAGTATCATGCTTACCTTTCTTTCAGCATTAGTTTCACCTAATCTTCTAAATTTGCCTCTGTCTAAAATAGAAAATAGTATTTCTTGACCTTTTGGAGGTAATCTATGAATTTCATCTAAAAATAAAACTCCTCCATCAGCTTCTTCTACAAGACCTGGGGTATCATATTCAGCTCCTGTAAATGCACCTTTTTTATATCCAAATAATAAAGATAACAATAATTGTGGATTATCACTGTAATCAGCACAGTTAAATACAACAAAATTAGAATTTTCTTTTATTACCTTTTTTTTCTTTGCAAACTCATACATATGTTTAGAAAATAAACTCTTACCAACTCCACTCTCTCCTACAATTAAAGTTGGAAGACCTTTTGGAGGATACAATATAGCAGACTTTGCTTGTTCTACAGCATTTCTAAGACTTCCCTTATTTCCAATCAAAGTTTCAAACGGGTCGCTTGATTTTTCTTCAATTACCTCTACGATTTCCATTTCTAAACTTTCTTTAGGTAAAATTTCCTCTACAACTCTTCTTGATATATTGAATCCTTCTGTCATCAACTCTCTGGTAATTTCTGAAATAGAAATATCCTTGCTATTTTGCAATATTGCTGAAATCGCTGACTTTAAATAAGGATATCTTCTTTGTCTCGAATTACTTATATTGAGTTCTTTCCTTAGATTAGTTATATTTTCTCTAGTTGTATTTAAAAACTTTGCTATTTGAACATCTGTTAGTGGGTCTTTTTTATTTTCTGTATTTATGATGTTTACAAGTTTATCTCTCAACTCCATGCTTGATAACTCCTTTCTTGATAAATATATAAGCAACTATCGTGCCATACTTATTTCAATACTTTTTTTCTTTGCAACGCTTGTAAATGACTACTTTTTCATAAGCATTCATACATTTTGATAAACATTTGCTTTTTGTACATTTAGTAATTTACTAAATGTATTAACTGTTTTTGATTGCTGATATTATAATTCATAATATAGATTATCATATAAATTAGTTATAAAATTAGGATTGAAAAGTTTATTTAATTAGATATAATATTATATATCTACTCAACAAAGAATTTATGAACCCTTATGCTTTTAACACTTTCTGTTTTTAAATTTTAATTCGATATAATAGTATTTTATTAAATGCTCATATACACAGTAATTTAATCATATCTCTAACTGAGGTATGACTTTATATGACATATTATACTATTTTATTTATAAAAATAATTTACAAGTATTAAAATTACACACAGAGAGGAAAATAATATGAAAACATTTAAATCTGAAGCTTTATTGAAATACTCTGCAAAAGATATATTTAATATATTTATAAAATCTGCAAGACTAAATTTCCCTAATTTTAGCGAGAAGAGGGCGGTAGGTACATTTGTACAACAAAAAAATAATAAAAGATTTAAGGTTGAAATAACTAATTTTGAGAAGAATAGAATATATGAGATAAAAACAAGCAATAACAGAGAAAGTTTTATTACTAGATATGAACTTATACATATTGATTTAGAAAATACAAAACTTATTTTCACTGAAAGTGAAAGTGATAGAAATATATTTGGAAAAATTAATTCACTTATTGTAAGAATCTTATTTGGAAAAAGACAACCAGATGAATTTAATAATTTTATAAAAAAATTAGAACTAGAACTAGCAAATAAAAAGATTAATTCATAAATATAAATTAAATACTATTGTACTTAAAAACAATTAAATATATTTATTATAGAAATTAAATAGTTAAATAATTTATAATATAAGATAAATAAGGAGTACTTTTAATTATCTTTATTCTATGCGATTACCTAATAATAAAAGCTGTAGATTTTACCTACAGCTTTTTTAGATACTACTTATTTACATTGTTAAGACCTTTTGAATCTTATTGAAATACTTTATTCGCCTTAATACTCATAGTAGATTACATCTTTATACTCATCAAAAATCTTCTTATTTAACTCATCTCCACCGTCTATATTTGCACTATAAAAAATTGGTGGATTCTTTAACCCTCTATTAACTAACTCTTGAGTAACTTGAGCTATAATAGAATTCATAACAGTGGTTGCAATTACAGTAGACGTTGGACTAACTTTTTGATTTAGTCCATCTATGTCTACACAGGCATCTCCCTTTTGACCATGATTATCTATTACTAAATCACACACCTCATAAAGATTTTTTCTTGAAGAATGTCTTGAAGATACGCTCTTTGAATAACTTAAATTAGTTATACATATTACTGTTGCCATCTTTTTTTTAGCTTCTATAGCAAACTCTATACTTACTGGATTTCTACCAGATACTGAGTGAACTATAACTACATCTCCTTCTTTAATTGGAGTCTTATCAGCTAGAGCTGCACCATATCCTTCTAGCCTTTCCATCTTACTAGTGTGAGTTATCGGTGCTGTATCTAGCATTAGAGACTTTGCAAATACTGGATTTATAAGAACACATCCACCTGCCCTGTAGAATAATTCTTCTGTTAGTATTCCTGCATGTGAAGCCCCAAAGGAAAATATAGCACTTTTGTTTTCTATTGCCTCAACAAGGATTTGTACTGCTTTTTCCATATTGACTTTTTCTTCATTTTCTATTATGTCAATTAATCTTTTTATCTCATCTATGTATTTAAATTTCATACTTATAATACTCCTCCAAATAATGAACCTATAAACTTACTGATTATACCAAATAATGAAAGGTCGTTACCACCAAATATTAGTATCCAGTTTTTAATAGTTCCTGAGTAAATTACAGCAGATATTCCTACTAAAGCTACCATAAGTATTGCAGCTACAGCTGTACCTATTATAGCTCCACGTATACCACCTTGCGATTCTCCTATTACTGCTGCTGCTCCGCACTCAAAGAATGAAGTTATAACAAGTGGTATAATTAACATGTTAAATATATTGAAATAGTTACATATTAAAATCATAGCTGTAGATGTTAACATAGCAACTAAAAATCCTATTAATACAGCATTTGGCTTATAGTTAAATAGTATTGGACAGTCAAAAGCTGGTAGTGCGTTTGGTACAACTTTTTCTGATATGCCTTGGAATGCTGGCATTATTTGATTTATTAACATTCTTACCCCATGAAGCATGATTATAAGACCTGCCCCAAAAGAAAGACCTTGCTTTATTGCATATGTTCCAATAAACTCATTAGCATCCTTAAATGCCCCTGGTATTACTATTCCAACAACTATAAACATTAAAAATACTGCCATTCCACCACTTATAGATATTTCTCTAAAGAATGATAAACTTTGAGGTATGTTTATATCTTCTGTAGACTTTTCTTTATTTCCTACTAACTTAGCGACAAACCCTGATACAAGTGCTAAACAACCTGCTGGATGCCCTAGTGTAAAAGATTCATCTCCAATAACGTCAAATACATACTTTCTTAATAACCATGGCATTATTGACCAGTAAAGTGCTGATAGTACTGCTGCAAAAGCTATTAATACTCCACCACCTAATCCAGCTTCAACTCCTGATGCTACAAATATAAACGGAAACCAGTAAAGCATGTGACCTGTTAAGAAGATTGTCTTAATAGGTGTAAATCTTGCTATCATTAAATGAAGAGCTAGACCTACAAACATAGCTAAACCTATAACTCCTCCATAACTTGCAGTAAAAGTAACATCACTTAAACCTTCTGTTACCGCACCACCACTTATACTTTGGAAAGCTCCATTAATTGGTGCTATCGAACTGACTAACATACCTGTTCCAGTTTCCATAATTATGATTCCAAAAGCTGCAAGTAATGCCCCCTTTATAACATCTGATGCTTTCTTTTTCTGTAATATAAGACCAAATGCTGCTATTAATCCAATTAGCATAGACGGATTACGTAAAATATTATTTGAAATAAAATCAAGCATTATATTTTTTTAGTGATAGGTTAACTATTTAAGTTTTCTACCACTAAAATCCCCCTCTCTTGCTTACTATTTTTAATTTCAGTAAGCTTTTATTTTATGTCGATTAACTTAAATTTACTTTTAAATTTACTTTTTTAAATTTATACTATTTCTTATCATTTAAAAAGGTTTGAACAACTTCTGTAACTTCTGCTAAGTCCATATACTTCTTAACTGGATATACTGGTACATTACAAGTTCCTTTTAATTCATTTAATAATTCTTGGCTTGTAAATATACAGTCACAATCAGCTCCTCTAGCTGAGTTTATATCTGTATTTTCTACTTCACCTTCTATACTTAACTGCTTTAAAACCTTTTGTATCGTCATTTTTAATACCATTGATGAACCTACACCAAATCCACATACTGCTAATATTTTCATTTTAAATTCCTCCTAATTTTGTTTATTTATAAGTTCTAGTATTGAGGTTTTGTCTCCATTAATTATTAAATTTATATTTTCTTCTTCATACATCATTTCTGAAAGTGATGCTAATGCTCTGATGTGAGTAGTGTTATCTATAGCAGCTAGTACCATAAATATATTCACTGGCTTTCCTAATAAATCAACCTCATCTTTTACTATAAGTAAAGACATGGCAAGTTTGTTTACCCCTTCTTTAGAACTTGCATGTGGTAGAGCAAATCTATCAGCTAAAACAATATAAGGTCCATACTTTTCAACTGACTTTATCATATTTTCTATATACAAGTCTTCTATAGAGTTGTCTTCTAACAATGGTTTTGAGGCTATTTTTATTGCTTCTTTCCAATCTTTAACATTTTTTATTATATTGACCCTATCTTCATTAATTAATTCCTTTAACATTGGTTGATACATCTCTCCTTCATCTATCTTATGTATTATGTTTAATAAGTCAGCTTTTAGTGATTCTTCGTTATTAATAACTCCATTTTTTCTTATCGCCTGTATTATCAGTTCAAGATTGAAATACTTCTCATTTTCTTTTACACTTATGAGTTTGTTCATCAGTAATTGAATGTCTGATGTTGTTAAAAGAGGATTCACAACTATTACATTACTTACATTTTGTATGTCTATGGTTGTAATTATGTAATCATAGTATATATTTACTTCTTTTAGTTGCTTAATAGATACTATACCTACTATTTCTATAGTTGGTATGTATTTGTATAGCTGTATTTCCAAACTCTTTGATACCATAAGACCATTAGGACAAACTAGTAAAACTTTATTCTTTCTTAGACCATTATCTCTAGAACCTCTTAAGTATCCTCCAAAATATGCTGCTATAAATCCTATTTCTTCTTCTCTTATACCTTCAAATACAGGAAACTCTTCTTCATTTTCTATAATTGACTTTATAATCTTATAAAGTGACTTATGTTTATACTTCGTTTCGTCTAGCATAGGGTTGCTAATAGGAAACTTAAATCTTATTCTGTTGTAAGAAGAATGCAAGTGCCTTAAAATATTTTTTTTAAACTCATGTTTACTTTCTAATTTTATTGCTGTATTTACTTCAAACTTGTCTATAAGTTTATCTACATATTCTTCAACAACATCTTCCTTAACTTCACTATTTAAACTAGGAAGTGAACTTACATAAGCACATACATAGGCTTGTTCATTTTCATTAGCTTCTTCACACAAAAGTTCTTTACAATTATTAAAGTAACTAATTTTTTTAGCTTCATTTAGATATTTATAAGAATACAAGGTTTTCCCATCTCTTATTCTTTTATTTAGAAACTTTGTAAACTTAGTTAAATTTAATAAAGAGTAATCTGTAAGGTTTATGCATCCCTTTGTATCAAAGTCAGTTACTTCCTTACTTATAGAATTAATTTCTAATACATTTTCTTGTGTAAGTAGCAAGAAAAGTTCTCTAATAACATATTCATCACCTATTACTTTGTACTTTCCCTTGTACTCTAATTTTAGTCCCATTGTTTGAAGGTGCTTTTTTATATCAGTTATTGTTTGTACTACTGTGTTTTTTGAAAGTAACATTTCATTTGTTAGTTTTTCTATTGATATTTTTTCATCATGTAATATCTTGTTTAATATAAAAGTTTTTCTATATTCACTATCTAGAAATTTATCTTCTTCAGCTGAAATTATTTTTCTTACATTACCTAAGTTACCTTCAAATATAAATTTGTGCTTTATATTTTTTATATTACCTCTTTTTCCTAGTTCTTCATTTATAGATAGGATATCGTAATAAACAGTTCTTTTTGATACATTAAACTTTTCTTGTAGCTCTTGTGATGTTACATTGTTATTTTTAATAATAAAATCTAATATTTTTTTAGCCCTTTCCTTCATACTGCCTCCTTAATTTTATTATCTATATTTTACATACATAGTGCCATACCAAATAATTGCACATGATTTTACCTTATTCTATAATTTTGCACAGTTTAACCCTAATCTAAAAGATAAATGATACTAAAAAGTATTTTTTAAAAAATATGGGAATGGCATAGATTATTTTTTCAAAAAAACAATCTATACTGAGTAAAAAATCCCTAAGTTGTGTCTACTTAAATAAATAGTACTGTAATGATTTAATACAATCAAATACAATTATTACCATACAGATTGAAATAAGTATCTTTGCTAAAATCAGAAAAACACAGAATTTAGTATGAAGGTATGATACGATATATTTAACAAATAAATTGAAAGATAACAAATCAACCATCAAATAAAATAATGTCTATTATATTTATTATCAAGAAATTTTTGAAAGTAAGGAGAATTCGTATGGAACTGTTTAGCAAAAATAAAAAAGAAACAAAAGTCGAAAAATCAGAAGTAAAGCAGTATATTACTGGGGCAGGTAGCTGTATTGTCAGCAAATCGATTCTCAATGGAACATCAAAACTGAGGTGGCTTTTTAGAGAGCATAGTGAGTTTGGAAATGGATGGATTGCTTTTGGTGATACAGATACACAAGAGTATGTAGACAATCCCAAGAATATGGCAATTGTAGATTTTAATACACTTATTAACGTTGAACCAACTACTTTGAATATTTTTTATATGCCCATAGGAACTGATTTAGAATTTCACTCTAATAAAAGTGGAAAATATTTTATTGATACAAATACAGGAAAAGAAATTAGAGAACAAGTTAAACATCCTGCTCAAATAGCATTTGAAAAAAACCTAAAATTTCTAAATCATGAAAACTATTCAATAGAATTCTTTCAAAGCTTGTTTCAAAGAAGTGAGAAACTTGAACCATTCATTATAGGAGAAACAGATTTCCCAAGTGGAGAAGTTGTCCTTGCAGACCCTCTTGCGTATTTAGGTAGTGAATATATGACTTATTTAGAAAGAAAAATACCTGTTGGAAGTTATTCGGTAGAAATTTCTATCTGCCATTCTAAAATTGCAGAACTTAGAATTGCAGCATCAAGATTGATTATCAATGACAAAAAACCTATCAAGTATGAAATTGCAATGCCAAAGGGAAAGAAATGCGAAGATTTTGGAAAGTCAGGAGCATGGACTTTCTTTGGTGTGGATACAGGATTAGCCTGTTTTTCAGACGCAAAAGTTGCAAAGGAGTATAGTAATTTTATAACAAAATGGCAAAATGAAAATCCAGGTAAAAACAAATATAATGATTATTTTGCAACACTTTTTCAAAAAAGTCATGAAATGCATCCAAATTTACAGAATAAAAATGGCAATTTCTTACTTTTAAAATTACCACAAACATCCTACAGATTAATTATGTTCACAAGCGGTATAGGTGATGGTATTTACAGCGGATATTGGGGGCTTGATGCAGATGGAGAGGTCGCAGAACTTGTAATCCCATTTATGAATCCAACATATTTTTAAGATATTAGGTTGATTATCAGTTTAAATTTATCATTAATATTAGTATTATACACAATATATGTTTGCCTCTATAAGAAAATATTTTGAAAAATACAATTTTCTTATAGAGTTTTTTTATAATTACTTTTTAATTACCTTTTTTCATTAGAAAGATATCATCTTTAGACATATTTTTGAATATAAATACTACAAACATTATTTCTTTTTATTTTTTGTTCTTGAAGCATGCTTAATAATCCATTGACATTCTTTTGTTATATTTTCTGTTTGCCAACTAGAAATAATTAATTCAAATTTATCTTGCTCTTCTTTGTATAAATCATTTAGATTATTTGCTACACTCTTTTGAATTGTTTTATCTGTATCATTTTTTAGATTAGACAATAATTCAAAATAAGTATCAAAGTATTCTAAGGCAACATACATTTTTTTTGCCCATGGCAACCGTATTCTGAGGCATTCACTGGCTAATCGACGAACTCTTTTATTACTATCTTTACTCCATTTTAAAAGCAATTCCATAGACTGTTCAGGAAAATTATTTATTATAGTACGCATACAATATTCACTAGTAAATCTTTTTGTCAACTCCTTACTGAAAGTTGTACTTACTTCAAAATTTTCTCCACCAAACTTCTCTACATACTTTCCAATGGGCCATAACCAATAACCCTCTGTAAACATGCCTAAACTGCCTTCTAACTCTGGACCTAATATATTCTCAAAAACATTAATAGTATCTGAATAGTTTAAATTGATAGACTTTTTTAAAGCATTTGCTAATAACTCTTGCCTTTCATTGAATTCTAACAATTCAATAGTTGGTTTTGTTAGTGAAAAAAACTCATTAATAATAAATTCTGGATATACTGATTTTATTTTTTCAGCTAAGAAGTTTACATATTCAATGTCATAGTAGTCTTTCACTTTCTTAGCCATCTTTTCTAAACCCTGTCAATAAATGAGAAATCGCTTTATAAACTTGATTTTTATCTAAAATATTGCTTTCTGCAAGAAAAATAGATAAATCATTTAATGCACCAGAAATCATATGTGAAATCATATGAATATCAAACTCTATTAATTTCCCATTTTTTTGTGCAACTAAGAGTTGTTCTTCCAAAAGTAAAACAGAATTCTCATTATCCATTTTTTTCCACTCTGTCCATTCTATAATATTGGGTGCTTCGATTAATAATATTCTTTTGTTAGATTCTAAAGTAGCTGATTGTACAAATCCAACACAACCTAAAATTAACTGTTCCCATATATCTTCGGATTTCATAGCTTCTTTTTCTACATTTAATCCAACTTCATACTGAACAAGATTTAAAACTGCTTTAAATAGATTTTTTTTATTTTTAAAATGGTGATATACTGCACCTCTAGTCATATTAGCTTCTTCTGCGATAGCTTCTAATGATGTCTTCTCATAGCCATAAGTAGAAAAATGATTACGTGCAATAGCAATCAAATTTTTTGTAGTATTTATAGATGCTAATTCTTTTTTATTTTTGTTCATTTTCTTTACCCGATTTCTTATAATTTTTAAGATACTCATTTGATGGCGGAATTATTTGAATAATATCAACCAAAATTTTACTTGGAGTTTCAATAATAAAATGTCTTTGTCCAAATTCTTCATTTTTTATATCTAATAAAAGTGATGATTTTTTTCTACTAATTACTTCTGAATATACAGTGTTTACGTCATTAACTTCAATATTAAGAATAAGGCCTTCACACTGTTTTCTATAAAGTTTAGGTATTGAATCATGTGAACTATCAATCAATGCCAACTCAAATTCATCATTGTCTTTTAAGCTAATATACCAATCATTATTAAAGGTTTCCTTGAAATCAAATAATTCTATAAAAAAATCTGCTTCTTTTCTTATATCATTGCACATTAGTACAGGATAAAAACTATTTTTCATAAAAATAATTTCCTTTATATTTGGTATCATCAATATAACATACGTACAGTATGTATGTCAAATATTTTTGAATAAAGGAGATTGAGAATTTATTTTAAAAGAAATATCTAAATTATCTTATAATCTTCCAGTTACTATCGTTTTTGAACAACAAGAGTGGGGCGAAACAATACATTTCAACTGATTTAATTTTTATTTCAAAATCTATTTTAGATTTTCATGACATAAAAATATACTCCCTTCATAGCATCAGTTGTTATTATTTCAACTGTATACTTATAAAGGGAGCATATCAAAATTTCCAGTAATATTGAATAAGAAAAATATATTTACACAAATCTATCTATATTCTCATAAAATTAATTAAAAGTATTCCTTTCTTTAAAAGTACCTATATAATTGTTTTGTAAGAAATCTTTCAATATCTTAATTTTTCTGTAAAAATTATATTATATCTTGAAATTTTATTTTAATCTATCTTTATTTCTTCTTCATATTTTTGAAATTCTAAATTTGCTTTAAACAAATCTCCATCTATCTCTATATAGAATTTTCCACCTTGTAAGTTTACTAAATCTCTTGCAATAGCAAGTCCTAACCCACTACCTTCAGTATTTCTTGATTCGTCAGCTCTTTTAAATCTTTCCATAATTTCACTTGGGTCAAAATTTAACTCATATGAAGATATGTTTTTCATAACCACCTTTACATTTTCACCATTTTCATAAACATCTATATAAACTCTAGTACTTTCTAAAGAATATTTAGCTATATTTGATAATAGATTTTCAAAAACTCTATACATTCTTCTTCCATCTGCCCATATATACACTTTTTCATTTGGAACATTTAGTCTTATACTTAAATTATTTGTAGATAACTTTTCTTCTAGTTCACCTATACTTTGCCTTAAGAGTTGCACCAAATCAATTTTACTAATTTGTAACTCTATATTTCCACTACTTACTCTACTTGCTTCAAATAAATCCTCTATCAATAATTTTAACCTCTTTGACTTTGATTCTAGTACATTTATATAATCGTTTATATATTCTGGTTGTATAGAATCTTCTTTTTTAATTAAATCTACATAATTTATTATAGAAGTAAGTGGAGTTTTTAAATCATGAGATACATTAGTTATAAGGTCAGATTTCATCCTTTCACTTTTTACCTGTTCTTCTATTGCTTTATCCAGACCTTCTCCAATATTATTTATATTTTCTGCTAAAGATGTAAAATTATCATTTCCACTAATTTTTATCTTATAGTCTAATTCACCATCTTTTATTTTTTCGGTACCTTCTATAACATAACTCAAATAAGAAAGCCTTTTGGTTATATAAAGTGCAAAACCCAAAAATATACATATAGAAAATAACAATCCTAGGCTCACACTTTGAACACTAATTACAATTGTTAAAACCAAAGATATTATTACTATACCAATAACTTTTCTTGCTAAAGATACTTTTTTTATAGCGTTAATGACCTCCCTTACAGTTTTTATTAACCATAAAATCACCCTTACTATAATACTTGACTTAAATATACATATTTTATTTTCTAAATGACTTAACTGAACAGTTATAAAAAATATATTATTTGAAATTAGTAATGATGCTATAGAAATTAGTAATATAATATAAATATCATAGGATGTATCAATAACATACAGAAATAGAAGTATTATTGAGGTAACTATTATTACTGCATTAAATTCCATAGGTATTTTATTGTATATTAATAAAAATACATTGTCTTTCTTTAATGCCTTGTATTTAATTCGTTTACATAATATAATGGACAATAAACATATAATAGCTAAAATTAAACTAGCTACAAAAAATAATTGCACTTTTTCTGTAGCTTGCTTAAACGTTTCAAAGTTATTGTATACAATTCCATCTTCAATACTTAACTCTTTAGGAAAAGATACATAGGCTTCAAAAGCTTTATCCATACCATTTAGTTTTAAATCGATATTATTTAATTCAGATTTTTTTCCATTTAGTTTTTTAGTATAGGAACTTTTTTCTACTCCTTCTATTATTTCTACATCACAATAACCCTTTATGTTTTGCTTAAATTCATCTAAATCATTATATATTGTGTTCGTATAATACTCTCCTGTATATGTATTTCTAATATACATTTTTACATTTTTTAAAGAGTCTAAGTATTCTATAGATGATAGTTTATCATTTACAAAGTTATCATAATCATTATTTAAAGCAACATTTTTTCCGTTTCCTTCTGATTTTGAATCCTCATAATTTAATTTAAGTTTTTCTTCTTTGGTGTATCCACTACTTACAGATAGTTTCAAATTATATAATAAATCTTGAATTGTACTTTCATCAAATATATTGCTGTCATAAAAATCATCAGATATTCGAAAAATTCCACTATTTGTAGAAGTTTTTTGTATATTGTGTTTAGGTTCAGCAAGTCCTATTGATGCAAATAGTATAGCTAATGGAAACGAAATAGATACTATTATTAATGCTACTAACTTTAATGCTCTATATTTTTCCAAGTTGTTCACCTCATCTACATCGTCAATATCTTATATAAAATAAAATTCAATACAAGCATAATTCCCATAGAGTACACTAAGCTACTTGAGAAGAAGTTAAAACATATAAGAATTCCTAATATTTGTGTAAAAGTAAAAACGACTAAAATCAAAATGCAATTAAATATTAAACTCTTTTCTTTCATAAGTTTTCCGCTAAAATTTTTCAATCTTATAACCAACTCCCCACACCACCTTTAAAAATCTTGGTTCTTTTGGATTTATTTCAATCTTTTCTCTTATTCGTCTAATGTGTACTGCTACTGTATTTTCTGAATTAAAACTTTCTTCATTCCATACTTTTTCGTATATCTCATCTATCGAGAAGACTCGTCCTTTATTTTCTAAAAGAAGTTCAATTATTTTATATTCAATTGGTGTCATTTTTATATTTTCGCCATCAATCTTAACTTCTTTTGTCAATGTATTTAGCTCTAGAGCCCCACTTTTTAAAATTTCTTTACATGTATCTTCATAGTTACCTAAGGTTACATATCGCCTTAAGTTTGATTTTACTCTAGCTACAAGTTCTAATAGATTAAATGGTTTTGTTATATAATCGTCAGCTCCAATGTTTAATCCCATTATTTTATCTGTATCTTCACTTTTTGCTGAGATTAAAATTATTGGTATATTTCTTTCTTCACGTATTTTTACAGTTGCTTTGATTCCATCTAATTTAGGCATCATTATGTCCATTAAGATTAGATGGATATCATTTTTTGTTATTACTTCTAATGCTTTCATTCCATCATATGCTTTATGTATTTTAAATCCTTCTGATTTAAGATATATCTCTATTGAATCAACAATCTCTTTATCATCATCTACTACTAATATATTGTACATATTTTCACTTCCTCTATTGTATAATAATCCTTATATTTATTATACAATATCTTTCACTCCCTTTCTCAATAATGACTAAATTGTTATATTGTATTATCTTACATTTTTATAATTTTTCTTTATATCTATATAATAGAATATAAATCTTAAGAAAATATTATCCTAAATCTTAAATATTTCTTAAGATTTAAGATAAATTGAGGTTTATTTGAATTAATTAATTTGAATTATGTTGTTTTCAGATTACTTTCATTTAAGTATTTTGATTGGATTCAGCTGAATTAATGTATATTAATTCTTATTGAGTAGTTTTTATTTTCTAGGAGTAAGAATGGTGGGAGAATCATATTTTACTAATGTTCTTCCACCATTCTTCCTCCTGAATATACTTAGAAGCATTTATTTCACTGCAATAATAGCTACTTATTTAAATTCAATTTTTATACATCCTATCTACTATATACTATACATATCCTATTAAAATTTATATAAACAGAAGATAAACTTATTTCATTTTTTTAACATGTTCAGAATAATAAACAAAATGAAAGTAGAAAAAGTTATAATTTCATACCTTCATTTTGTTTATTATGTATCTATTTGTCATTTTTTTATTTCAAATTCTTAAAATATTCTTCGAGTTCAATTAATTTATCTTCATCCACTATCACTAAAGTTTTTCAAATAAGAGAATTTAGCTGAATATATCCATCTAATTTTTTCCATATAACCTATATGAATTTCATATACCTTAGTTGTATTTTTTATATAATCTAGTTATTTCAATATAATTACTAAATATGTTACTAATAAATTTATTTATTTTATTGGCATTTATTATATTGTTTATTAGAATGAATTTAATAAAATTTTTAAATAAAAGGATATTGATAAAATGAGAGTAGCTGAGTATTTGTCACATAAACCTATAGTAGCAGTAGATAATCATGATAGAATTGATGGAAAGTATGCAAACAATTCTGATGCAAAAGCTTTGTCTTTAGAAAAACCCCAAAACAAATTGAGCATTTCCAATACTTACACATATACAACTCTCTTAAATTTGCAGTGAGTGGCTAATAGTGCAATTGATAACACTTATCAAAGTCTCTCAACACCTTATATTCCAACTGTTAAACTATACTTTAGTAGAAAAATCGCACACTACAAAACTTCTATATTTTTATTATATCATAATAATATTATTTTTGAATATGTGTACCAATTTGTGGTATAATAAAAGCAAGAAGAACTACAATCTATTTAGACGTAGAGTGAAGTTCAAATACTAATGTTTATTCTTTTTGAACTTGATTTTTAGTTCAAAACTAAAGTCACTCCTGCCAGAGTGGCTTTTTACTTTTTTAAATAACTTACTAATTAAGTAAACTATTAAACTGGCAACTAAACTGGCTAGTATGCTTTGTAAAAAATTATCCATACATATTCACCTCCCTTCTATACCTTGGGAGGATAATCTTTTGTATGAACTCTACTCTATAAATTGTAGATTACATCTTCTTGCTAAAAAGATTATAACATATAACTTTTACATATTTTACCTATTATATATTTAACTAAGCAAATTTGAACAAAGCAAAAGCGCCTACCATTTAAGTAGGTGCTTCTTTATTCTTATATATCTTTACTCTAATCTCTATTAGTATTAATTACACCAAAAATATAATCACTAAGAATATTTTTTACTCTTTTAATCTTTTCTAACACTTTTATCAAACAGTATTCCTATTCCTCCTAGTAAAGCCAATATAGAACCAAAATTTCTATATTGTGAAATAGATTGTTCTAAATATACATTGTATTGGTTGGTATCCATTGTTCCACCATTTTGTCACATAATACAATCTATATTAAATTGCCCTAAGGCTATACAGCAAAATAACACTATTATTCCAATTACAAAAGCAAATATACATATTGTAAGTTTAATATCATTATTTTCTATAAATATACCTCTCATAATTTAAATTTCTTTGTTATTTTTTAATTAATGATATATTATCTACATTTTTTATCTTTAAAATAGGTTCAGAATAATAAATAAAATAAAGGTACAAAAACTTATACTTTCATACCTTCATTGTTTTTATTATGTAATTATCTATCATTTTCATTTTTTAAATTATTGATTTATATATATATAAATTCTATCTCAATAAAGTTTTCTAAACAAGAGAATTTATATAAATATTTTTGCAATTTATTCCAAGCCATTCTTCAAAATTCCTATAATACTCTTCTAAATAATATAGTTTTTGTTTACTTATGGACTTATGTGTAGTCGTAAGAGAACGTATAATTTTTCTGTTTTTAGTAGATTTTAATACTTTTTTCTTGAAAGTATCATACTCTTCACTAGTTATTATTATTTTATAATGCGATTGAAATCTTATAATATCTCTAGCTAAAAAATCCTTACAAATTAATCCTTTTAATATTATTTTTATTGTACTCTTATACCATCCATATATCTGCTTTATGTCTCTTATTATTTCTTTTTTAGATATCAAAGAATCTTTTTCCCATAGATAGCACATTACCACAAATTCTGCTCTTACTAACTGTTCTATTAATATTTCTTCTTCCACATTTTGTCACTCCCTCAAATTCTGTCTAGTTCAAATTAATAATAGAAGCTTCTAATCATAATTGATACAGGTAATTTTTACCATAAAATCTATATATTTAGTATGTTTTTTTTAAGTAAAATGACGTTCATATTTATAAATTTATCCAATTTTCAAACAATCATGTTGAATAATAACTAATTCTGTTGTATTATTGTAGTTGTAGAATAAAACTAAATCGGCAAAACTAGAGAAATTTAGTGACGCAAAGCTATAGGGACTAAGACTTGTAAAGTATATTATAAGTTATGTCAGCCAGTTGCCAAAAAGATATTTTTCTTTTTGTTTTTATGAAAGTTTTTTAGGGGGATAATAATATATGTTTAGAGATAAAATGGATAGATGTACACATATGTTAACTGCTTATATTGGTAGTTCATATGATTATTGTGATTTTATAGATACACAGTTAGATGATTTTATACTAGAGTACGGAGAAAATATAGTAGAATCTTGTTTGCATCAAGTGATGGTATTGGTAAGTAAGTATAATTAAATAGACCTTATTTTCTAGAAAACTCTTTTTAGTTTTATCTACTTTTAAATACTATTCTGTTAAAAAATTAATTAAAATATATTTCTAGCATTCACAGTTTTATTTTTTATTAAAACATGATATAATTTTGAGATTTTATTTAAGTACGAAATCAAAGAACACATGGACTGCTGTTTGCCTTCATTTCGTACATAACTTTGTTTCTATTCAAGTCTGAAATAAGTTAGACTTTTAATATATTTATATTTGTATTTACCCTAATTTCTTTATTTTTAGAATCTAATACTTCTATAATATTAGTTAATGCCTTCTATACATCATTTTCATTTACAACAAAATTATTATTTATCACCATTACAATTTATAAATTTATCTATATCTAAGGGATACTTAAATTTAGTTATTATACCTCTATTGCATAAAAGTTCTTTCACATGTTTATTCATATATTTACACAAAATATAAAAAAATTATATAATTCAATTGGAAATAGCATTTTTATATGTATTAATGTAAAATTTTGTTTTTATTTGTATCATAAAGGTACTCAAGTCATATATATATATTAGGATATTGAATTTATCCTAATATATATATAGGAGTGGTAAAGAGTGGATAATACAAAGAGTTTAGAATATTATAAAAATAATTTAGAATCATATTCTAGTGATTTAATGAAATTAGTAATTGGATTAACAGAGGAGAAATATTTAGATGCAAATACAAGAGTTTATTTAACACCTTGTCAAATATGGAGAATAATAAAATATTTTTTAGTTGGCGAAAGTTATGATTTATATGATGCAAAAGTTAAATTAGATTTTCAGAAAGATTTAAGTTTCAATTTAGATAATGGCATATTAAATGAACTTTCCGAAGAATTAGAATCTCTAATAGATTCTAATTATGTAAAAAACTGCAAACTTAGAGAAGAATTAAAAAGAGCTTTTAGATTGTCTGAGTGTTTAGCTGAAGCTATAAGACAAATAAGTTGTAATGATAACTGTGAATTTTTAGTAGGAAAATTATTTTGCTTATTGGTACAAATTATACTTTTAATAATATCTATTATAGCTAAAATAATTATACTGTTAATATTCTGTAGTGATTGCATTTCATGCAATGATGAAAAAGATGTAAGATCTTCTTTCTGCGATTGTCTAATTTGTGATTTAGAAAAAGAATTGGATGAAATAGAAGAGTTAATTGATGAACTAATTAAATTAGCCATTGCATTTATAAAATGTGGTTCAAAAAAATGTAAACATGATGAACATCACGGCTGTGACTATTGTAATATTTATCATGAAAACTCATCTTATATAAACAATTATGAAGATGATATACAAGAATGCTTTGATAAGTACAAAAAACAATGCTATACAAAAAAATGTAAATGTAATAGAAACTACTAAAAATCTTATTTTTATACAAAATAAAATCTTTCAAAAGCTCTATTAACTATAATAGAACTTGTTATTTTTATCTAATATATTTTGATAGCTAAATATATAGAATAATACAAATAATATGACTTTTTAGCTATTTGAAATATTTTATAATAATATACAAACTATAATACAGAAGAAGTTACTTCAATAGGTTTAAAAATCTAAAAGAGATAGCTTCTTTTGTATAAGTAAAAATCTATAATATTTTTACTTTTTTGAAATCTATAAAAAGACCTTATTTTTATATGTAATTGAGGTCTTTTTTTATTATCTTAAATTTACTGATATATAATTTTTTCCAATATTTTAACTCAAATAGTAACAATTATAAGTTTAATAATACTATATTATATTAATTTATTATATATCTATTTATAGTAATTGTTAAATTTTCTCTTATAGAAACTGACTTTAATTTAATAAAAAGACAATAAATATATGTAAATATACCTATTGTCTCTTATTTAAATATTTATTTGTATCTAATTTTACTATTATATTTATCACTAAGACTATATTTACATTGTGTAACATTATTACAACTATCTGAACAGTCATCATTATCATAATAGCATAAATTTGGATTATGCATACAATAACTTCTACAGCATTTACAATTATTACAATTACGAAGTTGTGGACAAATTATAAATAATAGTGATAAATCAATCATTCTACAATCAAAGTGTTTTACATAAATATTCTCTATTCCAACAAAAATAGTTTCTATAATATTATCACACTTATCATACCTCAAATCTTTTAGCAAGATAAATTGACAAAATGGTATACTCCAATGTGCAGAATGAAGAGACTGCTGACAATTATCTCCTGTATATATAACCTTAATATTTTTAAATCCTTTTATAACTAATTTTGGCCCTAGTATAGTGTTAATAATCTCCTTATCTTCTATGCATATCTTTACACTTACTTCATTAATACATTCTATATCTGGTTTTTGTGTTGGAACACATAGTATATCATCTTCTATAAATTCTTTATAGTATTTCATACATTTGTTATCTGGATAGTCTTCTAAGGGTGTAATTCCAGTTTTTAAAATACTTTCATTCATATAAATATCTCCTTAATTTTATAATTATATAGAGATTAAAGTTTCTATATACATTTTATATATGATATAAAATCATATATTGTTATAAAAAGGCTAAAAAAATAAAAAATCTTAAAAACATGTAACAAAAAGTCGAAATTTAAATAAATTATATTGAGAGGTAAAAACTTTCAATAAATTATATAAGGAGAGATAAATATGAATAGTAATGCATGTGCTTGTAATATGGATTTAATTGATGTAAGCGGTTTATGTGACATAGACGATGTTACACAGGTTATAAGTCAATATCCTTATTGGTTTCAGATGTATATACCAGAAACATTAAGTATCCCAATACAAAAACCAGATATTGAACAGATAAATTCAGTTAATGTATCAGTGAATATATTGAGAACAAAAGTAGTAAAAACACCTGTATCACCTTTAGATGCTAATTGTGATTTTATACCAAACTTAGAAGGAAAAATCTCTACAGGAAGAAAAATTATTGTTGAGGGTGAATTGTGTCAAAAAATATCTTATACAGCTGATGAAAGATCTCAATCAGTTCACTCTGCACATTTTTATGTACCATTTTCAAGCTATATAGTTATACCACAGAAAATTACTTTTAATAAGGGCACAAAATCAATGAAATTAGACTCACTTGATGTAGACTATCAAGTAAATGCGTGTATAGAAGATTTGTCTGTAAGCCTATTAGATGCAAGAACTATCTCGAAATATACAACATTATTATTATATGCAATACCAAGAAATACATTATAAAATTATAAAAATAAGGAGTAGAGGAAATGTTAAATTCTAATTATACAAATGGCACATCTTATCAATTCCATGATAAATGCTGTTGCGATGATAAGATATTAAATATTGTTGGTGTCTATCCAGAATCAAAAATAGAAAAAGTTTTGCAATGCCCCTGTCCTGAAGATAAAAACAAATGGACAGAGTTTTTTGTATCAGAAACAGTAGATATACCATCACAAAAGCCAAATATAGAAGATATAGTTGAAGTACATTCTTGTGTAGATATAATATCTCAAAGAGTAATAAAAACACCTTTAGTAAACGGATACAGCTCATGTAATGGATACTATATCCCAGGAGAAACTATACCAAATGGAGAATGTACAAATTTGACAGGAAAAAAACTAATAATAGAGGGACTACTAAGACAAAAAATAATCTATACAGCAGCACTAGGTGAACAATCAGTTCATTCTGCAGATTTTAATATACCATTTTCAGTATTTATAATAATAGAGAAAAATACACCACTATACCAACAATTTAAAATAACAGCATATATAGAGGACATATATGCATGTGTATTATCAGAAAGAAGTGTCTTTAAAAATACAACTATTTTTATAAAGGCATCAAAAATATGTTAAGTAATTTAAATAAAATGAGGAGGAATAAAAATGGGATGTAATAAAAAAACTTGTGAATGTGACTTTAATATCAAAACTTTAGGTATATGTGATGTATCAAAATTAAATATGAATGGATGTAAAAAAGAAAACTTAAATTGGACAGAGATTTCAATTCCTGAGATACTTCCCATCCCAAGATTAAAACCTGATATAGAAAATATAGATCAAGTTTATGCAAGTGCAACAATTACTTCAGTAAAACTTATAGAAACTCCATTTGCATATAAATCATATAATTTATATATTAGCTTGGATATATTGAATAAAATAGAAGCTATATTAGATGCGTTTCTAGCAACAAATATACAGACAACAATTAATACATTGATTGGTGGAATAAATGATTTAATATCAACAATTAAGGATGCTATACCTTTAATACCTGGATTAGGTGAGATTATAAATCCTTTATTAGCTAAGTTACAAAGATTACTAGATTTAGTTCAACCATCTGTGAATTCTATTTTATTTGATATTGATAATTTGTTAAATACAATTCAAACTGATATAGCAAGAATAGTATGCGAATCTCTTAATTCTATAATATGCAGAACAGACGATTTAATAAGATTACTAAAATCTATACAAATTGTTATCAATGATATATTTGAAACAGTTAGTACACTTGAAGGACCATTAATAGAAATATTAATAACAACTTTACAAACAATAATTAATAATATCATTACACCTTCATTTGAGATATTAATTGGAGAAAATGGTATATTAATTATACTTGTTGAAAGTTTAAGTAGAATACCAATCGATTGTGACAAGACTAGTGCATTTGCAATACTACAAAATGCTGAAGGAACATGCTTAAATGGAAGAAAACTAATAGTAAATGGTTTATTAAAACAGAAAATAGTATATACTGCTCTAGTAGATGAACAATCAGTTCATTCTGCACATTATGAAGTACCATTTTTAGCATATATAATTCCATATGCCAAATTTGAATGCTTGACATATGAAGAAGGAATAGTTATTTCACCACCTGGAAGACCAGTAGTTACAATAAATGGTTACAGATATAATCCTAAGTTAGACATAGAAGTGGATTTATGTGAGGAATTTATTGTAGATTCATGTATTGAAGATATATATGTAAATGATCTTGATGAAAGAACTATATTTAAAAATATAACATTATTCTTAAAAGCACAATTAAAATCGTTGTGTAATTAAGGTTAATACTATTTTACTAGTATACTATATAAAGTAATATAAACAAACCAAATTAATAACAGTATCTAAATTTTCAAAGGCGTTAATAATACCAAATTTACGCCTTTGAATTTAGTTTAAATACTTAATACCTCACTAAATGAAAGCAATGAAAAAATAGTCTTTGTGCCACGTACGCTTAGATTCAATAATTCATAAAACGTCAAGTAGATATTTAGCTTATTTATAAGTTTATTCCAATAAACCACCCCTTCTTTTTTCTTACTTCTATATAAATTTTTTAATTTTTAGTTTAGTTAACAAAAAATTTTATTCCATTAATCTACTCTATATTTTTTGATTTTTAAGAAATAATTTTTAATACTTTGATTGATAATATAAGTAAGACAGCTTTTCAGGAGATGATTAAATGACTCTTAAAAACAAGAAGTTTACTATAAATAAGTATGGAATTTTATCTATCATTTTAGTTTTATGCTTGATTCTAACAGGTTTTAATAGCTATGTTAATTATAGTAATAGAAAGTTTAAAGATTATGTTGTTTTCTATGTTCAACATCAAGATGATGAGGTATTGTGGGCTGGTAGTGCTATTGTAAATGCTGTAAAAGAAAGAGGACAAAATAATGTATTTGTGGTTTTAGTATCTACTGGATGTGGTATATCTGTTTTTGATAGATATAAAAAATATGAAACTCTTACAGATAGCCAAAAATCAGAATACAGAAATAGAGAGTTCTTAGCTTCTCTTAATAATCTAGGAGTAAAAAGAGAAAACATAATAATCTTACCAGAAAAAAATGTAAATGGTACTACTAATTTTAACTCTATGGAAGAAATTGCAATTACTTTTGAAAAAAAATTTAAAAGTGTAACCCATATAGCACATACTTACAAGTTAGATGACCATTTACAACACATAAAAAATGGCTCTGTTATTCAAGGTCTATATAACTCTGGTCAAATCAAAGATGCCAAATACTTTGTAAAACCTAAGTTTGCTCATGAAATAAGTTTTAACAACAAGATAGTTTATAAAGCTCATTCTATTGAGGACTATGAAAAAGTTAAAAATGCATGTGAACAATATAAACTTATTGATGAATCAGAATGTAGAGAGGGTATTGGTTATAAATCTGACCACAAATCTTTTGATAAATTATTAAGTGATAAAAATGTTCCTGCTATACTCCACACTCCTAATTTATAACAAATATTTATTTTAAAATAAATATTTGTTATAAATTCTTAATAATTATGAAATTCCTTTGTTATTTATATTTGTTAATATATTTTTAGAGCTAGTCAATTTATATACTTACTGTTTTCTGAAACCAATTTTTAGTATAAAATAAAAATTGATTAAAAATAAAATTTCGAGGGGGATTAATGAAGTGAATCAAAATATATTGGTTGTAGATGATGATAGGGAAATAGTAGATGCTATAGAATTCTATTTAAAACCTGATAATCTTAACGTTTTAAAAGCATATGATGGGTTAGAAGCTTTGGACATATTAATTGAAAATGATATTAAATTAATAATAATGGATGTAATGATGCCCAATTTAGATGGTCTTAAGACTACTCTCAAGATAAGAGAAAAAAAGAATATTCCTATAATACTTTTATCTGCAAAATCACAGGATATGGACAAAATTATAGGCCTTAATATGGGTGCTGATGATTACATAACTAAACCATTTAATCCACTCGAACTTACTGCACGAGTAAAATCTCAGCTTAGAAGATATATAAACTTAGGAGATTTTAGTAATACAAACAATTCAAATGATATTAATTATATTTTAAAAAGTGGAGGTCTTGAGCTAAATACAGATACAAAAATAGTTTCTTTAGATGGTGAAGAAGTTAAAATGACACCTCTTGAGTATAAAATACTTGTTCTTCTCCTATCACGAAAAGGAAAAATATTCTCTTCTCATGAGATTTATGAAAAAGTTTGGAACGAAGATGCTTATAGCTGCGAAAGAACTGTTGCTGTTCATATTAGAAGAATTAGAGAAAAAATTGAAGTAAATTCAAAAGAACCAAAATATTTAAAGGTGGTGTGGGGTATTGGTTACAAAATTGAAAAACTTAATTATTAATGATTCAAGAGCAAAATTTATTTTATTATTACTATTATTTCTATCGCTTTCTATATTATTTGAGACAATATACGATTTAAATAATAACTTTATTGATATTAATGAATTTAAATATTTATACAATGAGGTAGCTATACCTTGCTTTTACTACTTTGGGCCTCCTTTGTATTTATCAAAAACAAATTTGAAATTTATTTGTGAAGGTATTGCATTATTAAGTTGTATATTGGCTATATTATTTTTTATATTCTATAAAAAAAATAACCAAAATAAAGTTAAATTCTTAGAAAACATTATCACTTTCTTTTCCAATGTAAAGATTGAGTTTACACTTATATTAATTTTAATACTTTTAGCATTACGATTTTACATATTTACAAAAACTAAAATGTTCTACAATACAAATTTAATTGTATTTAATTTTATTATTCTATCTGTAATTTATATAATATATGAAAACATAAAGCATGGTGGCTACAATCCAAAAGATATGTCTATAACATGTAGATTCTTTTCAGATCTTGTTAGCAGATATAATAGAAAAACTATAAATAAGAAACTAGCTATAGCATTTTTAATCTCTATAGTTATACAAGCAGTTATTCAGTACATAGCTTTAGTATTATTTATGCGTATATATTACGCTAATGCTATAGTTATAGAGGTTTTATTTACACTTGTAAGTATAATTGCTTGTTCTTATATATACAACTTTTTATCTACTAAGTTTAATTACATAAATAATATCTCAAAAAATATAAAAAACATTGAAAATGGAAATCTAAAATATAAGTTGGAAGTGATAGGAGATGATGAAATATCTGCTTTATCTAAAAGCATAAATAATATAACAGATGGTCTTGAAGCTGCTGTAGATGCTAATATAAAAAGTGAAAGAATGAAAACTGAGCTTATAACAAATGTATCTCATGACTTAAAGACTCCACTTACATCTATACTAAGTTATGTAGATATGTTAAAAAATAACGACCTTGATAAAGAAACTATAAACGACTATATAAATATTTTAGATAAAAAATCACAAAGATTAAAATTATTGATAGAAGATATATTCGAAGCTTCTAAACTTAGTAGTGGTGATGTTGAATTTAATATAACAAAGACTGATATAAAAGAACTCTTAATTCAAAGTATAGTAGAACTTGAAGATAAAATTCAAAACAGTAATTTAGATTTTATAATAGAAACACCAGAAGACTCTGTATTTACTATGATAGATGGAAAAAAGACTTGGAGGGTCTTTGAAAACCTAATTGGTAATATACTAAAATATTCTATGAAAAATACTAGAGTTTACGTAGATATGTTTATAAAAGATGAAAATATAATAGTAACCTTTAAAAATATTTCAAATGATAAACTAAATCTAAAACCAGAAGAATTAATAGAAAGATTTAGAAGAGGTGATATATCCAGAAATACAGATGGCTCTGGTCTGGGCTTATCAATTTCTCAAAATATAATTGAATTACAAAATGCAACTATGGAAATAATTATAGATGCTGATTTATTTAAGGTAACCCTTGCTTTTAAAAAAATTAATTAATATTAAATATATAAGGTTGTAAATTGCAAAATAATTTTTATTTTAAATTACATGCTATAAATAGTTAACTTGTAATTTACAACCTTATTAAAATCATAAAACTATTTTTGATATACATATATACTTATTTTTATATACTTGCTCTAATATATAGTCTTATTTTTTCCTGATTTTTTAGCTTTATATAATTTTTTATCTGCCTCACTTAAAAATGCTTCAAAGGAATCAAAGTCTATCCATTCAGAAATTCCAATGCTTACAGTTATTTTATAGTCAAGTTCTTTAAAATTATATTTAAGTAGACTATTATGAACTTTAGATTCAATATGAATTGCTTTTTCTATATTTTCTGTCAAAACAATAAATTCATCTCCACCATATCTACCAGCAAATAGATAGTAATCTTTAAATGATTGAATGATGTAAGCCATCACTCTTATAACCTCATCTCCCACTAGATGCCCATAATTATCATTTACATGTTTAAAATTATCTATGTCGATTATCATTATTGCATAATTTTTAGAATTATCTTTAACAGTATATTTTATATTTCCCATAATGGCTCTTTGATTTAATAAACCAGTTAATTCATCCGTAATAGCCAGTTGCTGAAGTTTTATGTTTGCCTCTAACAACATAACTCTTTGTTCTTCTATTTCTTTTGTTTTTTCATGAATAATGGCCTCTAGTCTATTATTTTCAGCTTCCATTAAACTTATCGGAAAATACTCACCTATTTTTTGTAAATCATTTGCAACAGAATTATGAACACTACTTATTAATATTTCTCCCTCACATTCAACACATAAGTATGTTATTCTTATTTCTACTTGAAAATTATAGCCTTTTTTAGTTTTCTTACAAACTAGATACTCTCCAAATACAGTATGTGAATTTTTTGAATATTCTTTACTATCTAGCCATAACTTTTCTAAAATAAAACTATCTGGTGATTGTTTTACATACTCTTCTAATAAATACTCTACCTCTTCAATACTATTCCCTACTTCAAACTTTCCAGTACCAATCCAACATATATTTTTGTGAAAAAAAGACATACATTTTTTCACATCCCTCTCTACAAAATATGCATTTATAAACTGCTCAACACGTTCAACATATTTGTTCTTAAACATAATATTATTATCCCCTTATCGTTCTAATAAAGTTATTATATCATGACATTGTGTATTTGTTTAAAGAAAAAAATTTATATCTATACATAATATATTTTTTAGAAGTAAACAAGAAAAAAACCTCCTTGGAGGTCTCTTTCTAAATGTTGGGGTTTATATTTACATATTTATTTGATTATACCTTTTAGTGCGATATTAATACATTTTAAATTATATTTCTCTATAAATCATCATGTATTTCATCTCTCTGTATTTATAATATCACATAGAGTTTTCATAATCAGTTACATCTCTGTTACCTAAGATTACAATTTTGTAATATTTGTAATCTTAGGTATAAATTTACATCCATTCTTTAATATAGTATATGTTTTTTATTAACACTAAAGACCTTTTAAGTCATATTTTTCTAGGAAAAGTTTTAATTCAGAGTAAATTTCTTCTGCTCCACCAACTTTATTTGATTCAATATTTAAAGCTAACAATGGCTCATGTAATGATATTCTAAGTAAAAACCAACCATCTCCATTTGCTTCATTACAATTGACTCTTATACCTTCAAAGTTATTTGGTGCAACAGACCATCCATCAACATCATTAACATGAGAATCTAATTCTTTTAGTATACCTTCTGCATATGGTCTAAAATCTTCTTTATTGATGCCTATTCTAACTTCTTTTTCTTCCTTCGCTTCTTCAAGGTTTTCTATCAATTCTTCTATAGTCTTTCCTTCTAAAGACAGTTTTGCAACTTTTATTAAAATTTTAGCTATTAAATATGCTCCATCGTCTAAAAAATAATTTTCTTTTAGAGCAGCATGTCCAGATGTCTCTATAGCTAAATGGCACTCTTCACCTTCACTATTTAATCTTATAGCTTCATTTATTACATTTTTATATCCTCTTTTAAATCTATGATGTCTTCCTCCTAATTCGCTTATGAATTTAGCAAGACCTTCTGAAGTAATAGAATCAGTTACTATGGCTGTATTTGGATGTTCTTCTAATATTATTGATGATATAACAGCTATAAGAGCATTTTTATTTATTGGTTTCCCATTTTTACCTACAATAGCAGCTCTATCTACATCTGTATCAAATATTATTCCTAAATCACTCTTATTATCTAATACGGCTTTACAGATGCTTTCCATTGCTTCTTTATTCTCAGGATTTGGTATATGATTTGGGAACATACCGTCTGGGTTCAAAAACTGACTACCTGCTGTATCTGCTCCCAGTATGTGTAAAACTTTTTCAGCAAAGAACCCTCCAGCTCCATTTCCTGCATCAACTAGTATTTTAAGTCCAGAAAAAGGCTTTTCATAGTTTTTACTTGAGTTTACACCTATTCTAATTTTATCTATCAATAAATTAGAATAATCTTCTATTAAATTTTTTACTACAGCTGTTCCTTTTTTGTCTACTCCTTCAGACTGTACACTATCATTTTTAACAGCTATATCTAACATTTCTTTTATATCTGTTTTTTCTAGACCACCATTTTCTGTAAAAAACTTTAATCCATTATAGTAATAAGGTAAATGGCTAGCTGTAATCATAATTGAACCATCAGAGTGGTATCCATCCATGATAGTTGTCATAAACATTGCTGGTGTTGTAGCAATCTCACAATCAATTACATCACAATTATCATTAATCAAAGTTTCAATAACAGTATTTCTAAATTGGCTCCCTGTTATTCTAGAATCAGTTCCTATTGCAACAGTTACTTTATCTTTTTTAGTTTTTTCTTTTAACCAAATATGAAATGCCTTAGCTATTTTTTTTACTTCTTCTACAGTTAAATTAACTTCTTTAGAATCATTTTTATATGCTATTCCTCTAATATCTGTTCCATTTTGCAGCTTGTATATGTCACCCATAAACATTCTCCTTACTCAATTAAAATTTTTATTAAAGATTATAAAATTCCTAACTTATTTAAAGTTTACATTATTTAAATATGCAAATTTTATAATTTTATTATTAACTATTTTATGCTTTCTTTTAATTCTTTTATCTTCTCTTTATATGAAATTGGAGGCTTGTCATTAAATAAAGCTGAAGTACCTACAACATATATATCGACTTTTTTGCCACTCATAAGTCTAATAGTCTCTTTATTTATATTTCCATCAACTTCTATAAATGGAGGATTATCATAATCTTTTAATATCTCCGTAAGCTTATCTAACTTATCTAAAACAGATAGATTAAATTTTTGACCTGCAAATCCTGGATTTACTGTCATTACTAAGATACCCTCAACTAAACCTATATATTCTTCTATTTTATCTACACTAGTTTGAGGACTTATCGCTAATACTGGCCCTATTCCATATTCTCTCAACTTTTGTATATCAGCTTTTACATCTGTGCTTGATTCCACATGAAAAGAAATATACTTTGGTTTTATATAAGACATCATATCAATATACTTATTTGGAGTTTCTGTAGCTAAATGAATATCTAAAGGTATAGTTGTATTTTCACTTATTGATTTTAATAGTTCTGGTCCCATAGCTAAGTTTTTGACAAATATTCCATCCATAACATCACAGTGAAGCAATTTTACATCAGCTTCTTCAAGAGCTTCTAGTTCTTTTTTTAAATTCATTTGGTCTGCACACATTATTGAAGCACAAATAATAGACATAACTCTCCTCCTTAGATATAAATTTTCATTATTTATAAGTTTTCATTTTCTATATCATCAATCATTTGTAATCTTCTTGCATGTCTTTCTCCATTATAACTTGAATTTAACCATTCTTCAACAATTCTCATTGCTAATCCTTTTCCAATAACTCTTTCCCCTAAACAAAGTACATTTGTATTATTGTGTTCTCTCGTGGCTTTAGCTGAAAAACAATCTGACACAACTGCTGCTCTAATTCCTTTAAATTTATTTGCAGCAATAGACATACCTATTCCTGTACCACAACAAAGTATACCTAAATCTGATTTTTTACTTTGAATATTTTGACTTACTTTTTTTGCATATATTGGAAAATCTACACTTTCTTTTGAAGTTGTTCCTACATCTTCAACTTCTATACCTTTATTTATTAAGTTTTCTTTTATAAATTCCTTTAACTCGTAACCACCATGGTCACACCCAATAGATATTTTCATTAAAAAGCACCCCTCTTTATATAAAATTTTATAATTATCGTAAAAATAAAGCTGTCCCATTGTAGAAATTTCTTTCTATTTTTAAGACAGCTTTAATTGATTTATATCAAACCAATTTATTATTCAATGATATTTACATCTATAATAATTCTTTTATATTTTTTACTATATCTTCAGTAGTTAATCCATAATGTTTTAATAAATCGGCTGGTGTACCTGATTGACCAAATACATCCTTAACACCAATTCTTCTAACTACTACATCTTTAGTTTCTGCTAAAGCTTCACATACAGCTGAACCTAAACCACCAATTATACTATGCTCTTCTGCTGTAACTACTTTTCCAGTCTTCTTAGCACTTTCTTTTATTAATGTTTCATCTAAAGGTTTTATTGTAGATATATTAACAACTTCTACATTTATACCTTCTTTAGCAAGTTCTTCTGCTGCTTCTAATGCTTTTGCTACCATTATTCCTGTAGCTATCACTGTTATATCAGAACCTTCTCTTAAAACAGTTCCTTTTCCTATTTCAAATTTATAGTTTTCACTGTTTACATCTGGAGTTGCAGCTCTACCTAATCTTATATATACAGGTCCATTATAATCAATAGATGCAAATATTGCTTGTCTTGCTTCTAAGGCATCTGCAGGATTTAATACAACCATATTTGGTATCCCTCTCATTAAAGATATATCTTCTATAGCTTGATGGCTTCCTCCATCTTCTCCTACTGTTACTCCTGCATGAGTAGCTGCTATTTTAACATTTAAGTTTGGATATGCTACAGAGTTTCTTATTTGCTCATAGCCTCTTCCTGCTGCAAATATTGCAAAAGTACTTGCAAAAGGTATTTTTCCACAAGTAGCAAGACCTGCTGCTGTACCAATCATGTCACCTTCTGCTATCCCCATATCAAAAAATCTATCTGGAGCAACTT
>NZ_JACVWA010000029.1:0-1163 GCF_020658275.1 Clostridioides sp. ES-S-0190-01
GACTTATAGCTTTATCTGGTAGTTTGATGGCTCAATTCTTAGGATTCTCAGATGTAAATATGGGTATCGGAACTTTAGTACTTGGAATTGCTTCTATCATAATTGGTATTACATTATTTAAGAAATTCACTTTCATTAAAAATACTACTGCAATAATTGTTGGTTCTTTCATATACCAATTCACTATATACTTTGCAATGAGTTTAGGTATGTTATCAACTGATTTAAAACTGATAACTGCCATAGTTATAATAGCTTTCTTAGCTACTAGTAACTTAAATATCTCACTAAAAAAAAACAAGTACAAGGCTAGTACCAAAAATAAATCTGAAAAAAGAGGTGTTATAGATGTTACAAATTAAAAATCTTTCAAAGAGTTTCCCAAATCCATACGGTCAACCTAATACTATATTTGAAAATTTATCAATTGACATAGAAGACGGTGAATTTGTAAGTATCATAGGTAGCAATGGAACTGGTAAATCCACTTTATTAAATATAATATCGGGTCTTATAAAAGAATCTTCTGGCCAAGTATTATTAAATAAACACAATTTATCTAATTTGGCTGAACATAGAAGAACTCAAATAGTAAGTAGAGTTTTTCAAGACCCAAGTTTAGGAACTTGTCCCTCTATGACAGTTAGAGAAAATTTATCTTTGGCTCTTAATAAAGGTAAGTTATTAAATCTAAAAAAATGTCTTCGTTATAAAAGAGATTTTCTAGAAAATTTATTAGAAGGAGTTTCTCTAGATTTAAAAAAATACCTAGACGTACAAGTACAATTTTTATCAGGAGGTCAAAGACAATCACTTTCACTAATTATGTCATGCTTAACAAGTCCTTCAGTTTTGTTACTTGATGAGCATACAGCAGCTCTTGACCCAAAAACATCAAATGAGGTAATTGAATTAACCGATAAAATTGTAAGAGAAAAAAATATAACTACACTTATGGTAACTCACAACTTAAAGCATGCTCTTCAATATGGAGATAGATTAATTATGCTCCATAAAGGTGAAGTTGTCTTAGATATAAAGGGAAAAGAAAAAGAAGAATTAACAGTTGAAGAAATCTTAGAAAAATTTGAATATGCTGTTTAAAAGTATATATTATGATAATTTAATTTTAGCTTAGTTACAAATTAGTTTATTTATAAAAT
>NZ_JACVWA010000030.1:0-1163 GCF_020658275.1 Clostridioides sp. ES-S-0190-01
GACTTATAGCTTTATCTGGTAGTTTGATGGCTCAATTCTTAGGATTCTCAGATGTAAATATGGGTATCGGAACTTTAGTACTTGGAATTGCTTCTATCATAATTGGTATTACATTATTTAAGAAATTTACTTTTATTAAAAATACTACTGCAATAATTGTTGGTTCTTTCATATACCAATTCACTATATACTTTGCAATGAGTTTAGGTATGTTATCAACTGATTTAAAACTAATAACTGCCATAGTTATAATAGCTTTCTTAGCTACTGGTAACTTAAATATCTCACTAAAAAAAAACAAGTGCAAGGCTAGTACCAAAAATAAATCTGAAAAAAGAGGTGTTATAGATGTTACAAATTAAAAATATTTCAAAGAGTTTCCCAAATCCATATGGTCAACCTAATACTATATTTGAAAATTTATCCCTTAGTATAGAAGACGGTGAATTTGTAAGTATCATAGGTAGTAATGGAACTGGTAAATCTACTTTATTAAATATAATATCGGGATTATTAAAAGAATCCTCTGGTGAAATCACTCTAGATAATACTAATATAACAAATTTAGCTGAACACAAAAGAACTCAAATAGTAAGTAGAGTTTTTCAAGACCCAAGCTTAGGAACTTGTCCTTCTATGACAGTTAGAGAAAATTTATCTTTGGCTCTTAATAAGGGGAAATTGCTAAATTTAAAGAGATGTCTTCGTCATAAAACAAATGACTTAGAGCACTTACTTGAAGGAATTTCTCTAGATTTAAAAAAATACTTAGATATCAAAGTACAATATCTTTCAGGAGGTCAAAGACAATCACTTTCACTAATTATGTCTAGTTTAGCAAGCCCTAAGGTTCTATTATTAGATGAGCATACAGCAGCACTTGACCCAAAGACATCAAATGAAGTAATTGAATTAACTGATAAAATTATAAGAGAAAAAAATATAACTACACTTATGGTAACTCACAACTTAAAGCATGCACTTCAATATGGAGATAGATTGATAATGCTCCATAAAGGTGAAGTGGTCTTAGATGTAAAGGGAAAAGAAAAAGAAGAATTAACAGTTGAAGAAATCTTAGAAAAATTTGAATATGCTGTTTAAAAGTATATATTATGATAATTTAATTTTAGCTTAGTTACAAATTAGTTTATTTATAAAAT
>NZ_JACVWA010000031.1:0-1014 GCF_020658275.1 Clostridioides sp. ES-S-0190-01
GGTGTCCCGCGTTCGAGTCGCGGATAGATCACCAATGGAGAGGTGTCCGAGTGGTTTAAGGAGCTGGTCTTGAAAACCAGTGACTTCGAAAGGGGCCGTGGGTTCGAATCCCACCCTCTCCGCCAAACTAAATAATAGGACTAAATTTGGAGAAGTACTCAAGTGGCTCAAGAGGATCCCCTGCTAAGGGATTAGGCTGGGTAACCGGTGCGAGGGTTCGAATCCCTCCTTCTCCGCCATTTAAAAAAACGAGGTGTAGCGCAGTTTGGTAGCGCACATGGTTTGGGACCATGGGGCCGGGGGTTCGAGTCCCTTCACCTCGACCAACCAGGACCTTTAGCTCAGTTGGTTAGAGCGCCCGGCTCATAACCGGTAGGTCTGGGGTTCGAGTCCCTGAAGGTCCATTATTCTTCATAGGGGTGTAGCTCAGTTGGTAGAGCGTCGGTCTCCAAAACCGTGCGCCGGGGGTTCGAGTCCCTCCACCCCTGCCAAATAAAAAGGACTTGAAAAAAAATGAGTTTTAGAGTAATATAAGATAGTAAATAATATTTCGAGGTGTAGCGCAGTTTGGTAGCGCACATGGTTTGGGACCATGGGGCCGGGGGTTCGAGTCCCTTCACCTCGACCAAGTAAGGGCCTATAGCTCAGGTGGTTAGAGCGCACGCCTGATAAGCGTGAGGTCGCTGGTTCGAGTCCAGCTAGGCCCACCATTTGCCCAGATAGCTCAGTCGGTAGAGCAGGGGACTGAAAATCCCCGTGTCGGTGGTTCGATTCCGCCTCTGGGCACCAGAAATACGGCGGTATAGCTTAGTTGGCTAGAGCGTTCGGTTCATACCCGAAAGGTCATAGGTTCGACTCCTATTACCGCTACCATCTAACTATATCAATAAAGAACTTTGAAAATTAAACAGTAGGTTAATTTATAAAACAAGAAACAAACCATAAAGCCAGATATTTAGATAACAATAGTATCTGAGCCTGATAAACTTTTATTTGAGAGTTTGATCCTGGCTC
>NZ_JACVWA010000032.1:0-885 GCF_020658275.1 Clostridioides sp. ES-S-0190-01
CAAACAATATCTCCGATAAGTATCAAAGCTCTGATATAGAGTTAAATGATTATAGTAAAGGTTCGGAGTCTTACACAAAAACTAGAGCTCTTGCTAAAGAGAAAATTCAAACTTTACTATCTAAATATGGTGCTGTAAGCGCTCAATATGCTCTAATTGATAATGGTAAAATTGAGATTTCTGGAAATGGTGGAGTATACAGCAAACAAGATAATAAAAATTTAACTAAGGATAATATGTATAATATTGCCTCTATCAGTAAAGTATTTACTACTACAGCTGTTATGAAGTTGGTTGAACAGGGAAAAGTAAATTTAGATACTCCTGTTGTAAAATATATACCTGAATTTAAAATGGCTGATGATAGATATAAAGAAATCACTCCAAGAATGTTATTAAATCATTCATCAGGGTTAATGGGAGGAAGTTTAAAAAATGCCCTTTTATTGGGAGACAACGATTCTTATAGTCATGATAATTTCTTAGAAGAATTAAAGAAACAAAGATTAAAAGCTAAGCCAGGAGCTTTTTCCGTTTATTGTAATGATGGATTTACTTTAGCTGAAATTTTAGTAGAGAAAGTATCTGGTATGTCATTTACTAATTTTCTTGATAAGTACATAAATAATCCACTTAACTTACAAAACACAAAAACTCCAGAAAATAGCTTTGATAGTTCAAGACTTGCAAAAGCCTATGTACCTTATTGGGAAGATGCAGTTCCACAAGATAACTTTAATACTATAGGTATGGGTGGCTTATATTCAAGTGCAGAAAATCTATGTACATTTGCACAAACATTTATGAAAAAATCAAATGGAATTCTTTCTCCTGCTTCAGTAAAAGCTATGGAAAATAAAGAATATTTAAATGGTCTATGGCCTG
>NZ_JACVWA010000033.1:0-885 GCF_020658275.1 Clostridioides sp. ES-S-0190-01
CAAACAATATCTCCGATAAGTATCAAAGCTCTGATATAGAGTTAAATGATTATAGTAAAGGTTCGGAGTCTTACACAAAAACTAGAGCTCTTGCTAAAGAGAAAATTCAAACTTTACTATCTAAATACGGAGCTGTAAGCGCTCAATATGCTCTAATTGATAATGGTAAAATTGAGATTTCTGGAAATGGTGGAGTATACAGCAAACAAGATAATAAAAATTTAACTAAGGATAATATGTACAATATTGCATCTATCAGTAAAGTATTTACTACTACAGCTGTTATGAAATTGGTTGAACAGGGAAAAGTAAATTTAGATACTCCTGTTGTAAAATATATACCTGAATTTAAAATGGCTGATGATAGATATAAAGAAATCACTCCAAGAATGTTATTAAATCACTCATCAGGGCTAATGGGAAGTAGTTTTAAAAATGCCCTTTTATTGGGAGACAATGATTCTTATAATCATGATAATTTCTTAGAAGAATTAAAGAAACAAAGATTAAAAGCTAAGCCAGGAGCTTTTTCTGTTTATTGTAATGATGGATTTACTTTAGCTGAAATTTTAGTAGAAAGAGTATCTGGTATGTCATTTACTAATTTTCTTGATAAATACATAAACAATCCACTTAACTTACAAAACACAAAAACTCCAGAAAATAGCTTTGATAGTTCAAAACTTGCAAAAGCCTATGTACCTTATTGGGAAGATGCAGTTCCACAAGATAACCTTAATACTATAGGTGCAGGTGGTTTATATTCAAGTGCAGAAAATCTATGTACATTTGCACAAACATTTATGAAAAAATCAAATGGAATTCTTTCTCCTGCTTCAGTAAAAGCTATGGAAAATAAAGAATATTTAAATGGTCTATGGCCTG
>NZ_JACVWA010000034.1:0-1060 GCF_020658275.1 Clostridioides sp. ES-S-0190-01
TTGTTACTATAAATCAGCAGAAGCAGGAGATGGAAAACCAAGATTTGTAGGTGGAGATATGCCAACTATAATGGCAGGTCTTGCTTGTGGAGAACCAAATACTATAGGATTTGAAGTATTAAAAAATCATGCAGCAGCATTCGTTTCAGCACCAGACTGGGTTTCTGCTAAAGGTATGAGAACATTGGGGAATCCTTTAAATGGTGATGAAAAAGTAATCTCTGGAGAGTCTGGAGCGGTTACAACTGGTCTTTTAATAGCAGCTATGGAAAGAGAAGATTTAGCTGACTTAAGAAGAGATTTAAAGTTAGATGAAAATTCAAGAGTACTTTTAATAAGTACAGAAGGAGATACTGACCCTGATAAATACAGAAGTATAGTTTGGGATGGAGAGTATCCAAGCATATAGATAATTATTAAAATATTATCTTTATCAAATAATCATTTACATATTAAAAAGATTATAAGTTCTAAAATTTAGAAATTATATAAATTATAAAGGCTTAAATTAAAATATACATTTATAAAATCTAGGGGGATAACGAAATGCTAAACGAACAAAGAAAACAAGAAGTAACTGAGATATGTCAAAAACTAATCCAAAATCCTAGTTCTTCTGGAAATGAAGAAGGGGTTGTAAAAGCAATAGAAGAATCTTTTGAAAAATTAGGCTTTGATAGCTGGTCAAGAGATAGATATGGAAATATAGTAGGATGCATAAAGGGAAATAGACCAGGTAAAAAAATATTATTTGATGGTCATATAGATACAGTTCCAGTTCCAGATGCAAGTAAATGGAGTGTTCCTCCTTTTGAAGGAAAAATAGTAGATGGAAAGATATATGGTAGAGGAACTTCTGATATGAAAGGTCAGTATACTGCAATGATGTCTGCTGTAGCATATTTTGCTAAAGATACTAATAAAGACTTTGCTGGTGAATTATATGTAGCAGGAGTTGTTCATGAAGAAATATTTGAAGGAGTTTCAGCTAGAGAAATAAGTAAAGCTGTTAAACCTGATTATGTTGTAATCGGAGAATCTTCAGAACTAAACTTAAAGA
>NZ_JACVWA010000035.1:0-680 GCF_020658275.1 Clostridioides sp. ES-S-0190-01
TTTTGTACTAAGCATTCATAGGCTCTAAGGGCTGTTCCATCCCCACTAATCTTAATCCTTCTTTTAGTATATTTATACTTGCATTTATATCCCTGTCATGTTGTGTATTACAGTCTGGGCAAATCCAATTTCTAAGTGCTAAGTTTTTTACATCCTTATTTCTATGACCACATGCACTACATAACTGACTTGATGGATATGTATTTCCTATTATAGAAATTAATCTTCCATACCAAATAGCTTTATACTCAAGCAATCTCCTAAATTCATACCAACTAACTTCACTTATTGCACTTGCTAATTTATGATTCTTAATCATGTTACTTACTTTTAAATCTTCTAAACAAATTATTTGGTTTTCTCTAATTAGTTTAGTTGATATCTGATGTAGGTAATCTTTTCTTTGATTAGATATTCTTTCATGTATCTTAGCTACTTTATTTTTTTGCTTATTCCAATTATTACTAAACTTCTTCATTTTTGATAATCTTCTTTGTTCCAACTTCAATCTATAGTTAGCTTTTCTTAACCATTTAGGATTGTTGAATATGTCTCCATTAGAACATATTGCAAAATCTTTTAAGCCTAAATCTATGCCAATATACTTATTAGATTCTTCTAATTGTTTTATGTCAACTTCACAACATATACTAACAAAATATTTACTTGTAGGTGTTTTT
>NZ_JACVWA010000036.1:0-680 GCF_020658275.1 Clostridioides sp. ES-S-0190-01
TTTTGTACTAAGCATTCATAGGCTCTAAGGGCTGTTCCATCCCCACTAATCTTAATCCTTCTTTTAGTATATTTATACTTGCATTTATATCCCTGTCATGTTGTGTATTACAGTCTGGGCAAATCCACTTTCTGAGTGATAAGTTTTTTACATCTTTATTCCTATGACCACATACACTACATAACTGACTGGATGGATATGTATTTCCTATTATAGAAATTAATCTTCCATACCAAATAGCTTTATACTCAAGCAACTTCCTAAATTCATACCAACTAACTTCACTTATTGCACTTGCTAATTTATGATTCTTAATCATATTACTTACTTTTAAATCTTCTAAACAAATTATTTGATTTTCTCTAATTAGCTTAGTTGATATTTGATGTAAGTAATCTTTTCTTTGATTAGCTATTCTTTCATGTATCTTAGCTACTTTATTTTTTTGTTTATTCCAATTATTACTGAACTTCTTCATTTTTGATAATCTTCTTTGTTCCAACTTCAATCTATAGTTGGCTTTTCTTAACCATTTAGGATTATCAAATACGTTTCCATTAGAACATATTGCAAAATCTTTTAAGCCTAAATCTATGCCAATATACTTATTAGATTCTTCTAATTGTTTTATGTCAACTTCACAACATATACTAACAAAATATTTACTTGTAGGTGTTTTT